>NZ_JACJOD010000012.1 GCF_014695385.1 Trichocoleus sp. FACHB-46
ACCGTGCTCGGAGCCTGCCTAGGCGAGGTGGTTGTTGCCCTGTTGCTTCAGGAAGTTGAGCAAAAGCGCATGCTGTTGCAGCAGCAGGGGTGGGAGGTTCAGATTACGAGGTGTAAGATCTGAGTTTAGCAACACCGCAATTGTTTCAGTCAGCGGGGTTATGCTCTAAATTTCTGTCGATTTAGACGTAAGTCGACAGAACAAAATGGTCAGCCCTCATTTGGAAGCAGAGCGCGATCGCCTTCTTCAACTCATTCAAACCCTTCGAGACTCTGATAGCGGGGCTCCGATTAACGTCTGGAGCAGCCCTGCGCCTAAAGGCGAGCACATCTACTACAAGCTGAGCAGCAAAAACACTGGCTTCAAGAATCAGCACCTGGGCAAAGCTGTCAGCGAGAAGTACCGCAACTGGAGAGCAAGAATTCAAAGACGGAAGGCGATCGCTCGAATCAACCGCCTCTACTTTGAGAAACAATGCGATTTGATTGTGGATTACTTAGGGTTGCCACTGAACTCAGAAACGCGCTTTCCTTTTACTCCCAAAGCGGTGGCAAAGGCGACCTCACCCTCGATTAACAAATGGCAATCGGGCTACTGCTGAGAAATTCGGAAGTTGTCGAAGGCATCATAGAGGAGTCCAACTTATCAGTCCTACTTCATCACCAGTACGGGTGATAAGCTCAACGTCCTCAAAGCTGCTACAAACTATATTGCCAATTCTCAAATTAAGGATCGATTTCTCGATGCGACGACAGCCCTCTCGAAAACATATGCTCTCGTCGCCTGCCATTCAGAGGCGATCGCCCAATCTAAAAAAATTTCCTTCTTCCAAGCCATCCAATCCAGCCTCCGCAAGCTGGGACGCCGTGATGGGAATTTCAGCAATGCTGACATTGAAACTTCCATTCGGCAAGTAGTAGATTAAGCCCCAGTTTCCGATACCGTCGTCAATATTTTTGATGCCTGCTTCATCAAAAACCCCGATGTTTCCGTTATCTCTGACGACTTCTTGGCAGAAATCGAAGGTATGGAGCATAAGAACCTGGCAGCGGAACTGCTCAAGCGCCTGCTCCGCAATGAAATCAAAGCCCCACGCCGTACTAATATTGTCCGAAGCCAGCCAACTCGCCGAAATGTTGGAGGAGTCCCTCCAGCGCTATTAGAACCAGGTAATCGGTGTAACCGAAGTGCTGCAAGAACTGATCAATATCTCGAAGGATGTTCAAGCAGCAAGACAACGGGGCGAAGAACTAGGACTGGAACCTTACGAAGCCGCTTTCTACGATGCCTTGGCTCAAAACCAGAGTGCACGAGAAGTCATGAGGCAGGACAAATTACGGGAACTAGCGATTACCCTGGTGGCACGGGTTCGTAAGAATGCCTCGATCGACTGTAAGAAAGTGTTTGTAAATAGGTTGTAAAGCAGAACGAGTTCAGACAATAAAATGCGCAATAGCTAAGGAATCTAAGCTCTTGGGAACGAAATCATGAGCCAACCCTCCTATGACAGTGACCTCAGAGATGAGGAATGGCAAAAGATAGCCCCCTTACTACCACCACAGAAGCCCGTTTGAAGGATTGAAGTTGTTGAACTAATGCAACCACTCCATTGGCGTGATTCTAAACTTGAAACTGCTGGCAACTCGGTCACAGATAAACGTCTAAGCTCGCTTTATTGATACCAACCCACTGTGGTTGCTGATTCACTAGACATCCTGCATGAATGGGAAAGGGTGTGCCAGTGGGCGGTCGTAGGGAAGAAAAGGACGCTAAATTTTGAATAAGTATGAGTTCCAAAAGCAGCGATGCAGTACCAGGAGTTAGAGCATTATCCAATCGAGAGTTCAAGCGCTGGTGCGGGGTGAGCCGTGGCGCTTTCCATGAGATGGTCGAGGTGGTACGTCCCTCCCTAGATCGCCAAGGTCGCCGAGGGGGACAAGCGAAGCTGAGTGTCGAAGACCAGGTACTAGTGGCCTTGGCGTACTGACGAGAGTATCGCAGCCAATTTCACATCGCGGTGAGTTGGGGATTGCATGAAACCACCGTCGGACGCATTGTGAAAAAAGTGGAAGATTTGCTGATCAAGAGTGGCAAGTTTCG